>NZ_JBEXWK010000001.1:725527-754861 GCF_040629815.1 Streptomyces sp. NPDC005878 | reverse complement strand
CCAGATGTGGAAGCCTCGTAAGGGGTGGAGCTGACTGGTACTAATAGGCCGAGGGCTTGTCCTCAGTTGCTCGCGTCCACTGTGTTAGTTCTGAAATAACGAACAGTTGTGTCAATGCCAGCGTTCAAATTTTCATAGTGTTTCGGTGGTCATAGCGTTAGGGAAACGCCCGGTTACATTCCGAACCCGGAAGCTAAGCCTTTCAGCGCCGATGGTACTGCAGGGGGGACCCTGTGGGAGAGTAGGACGCCGCCGAACAAATTTTAGCCTCAACCCCCGTGCCCTTTTGGGCCGGGGGTTGAGGCATTTTTGCGTTCAGGACCCGTTCGGATCGGGCTCGTACCCCTGTGCTCTCACGCCCTCGCGCTGCCGGTAAGGTCAGGGGGCATCGTTGGCACGTTCACAGGAGGCCCCCGGGTGGAGGTCCAGGAGACTCGCGTTCAGACGGACCGGGTACTCACCATCCCCAACGTCCTCAGCATGGCGCGCCTCGTCGGCGTACCCGTGTTCCTGTGGCTGATCCTCCGCCCCGAGTTCGGCGGGCCCAAGAGCGATGGCTGGGCATTGCTCGTACTGGCGCTCAGTGGTGTCAGCGACTACCTGGACGGGAAGCTCGCCCGGCGCTGGAACCAGATCAGCAGTCTCGGCCGGCTGCTCGACCCGGCCGCCGACCGGCTGTACATCCTTTCCACCCTCGTCGGCCTCACCTGGCGGGAGATTCTCCCCGTTTGGCTGACGGCTGCCCTTCTGGCCCGGGAGCTGATGCTTCTGGTGATGGTGGGAATCCTCCGCAGGCACGGCTATCCGCCGCCGCAGGTGAACTTCCTGGGTAAGGCCGCCACCTTCAACCTCATGTACGCCTTCCCGTTGCTACTGCTGAGCGATGGAAGCGGATGGCTCGCCGACCTGGCGGCGATTTTCGGATGGGCGTTCGCCGGATGGGGTACAACTCTGTATTGGTGGGCAGGGATCCTGTATGTGGTTCAGGTCCGCCGGCTGGTCAAGGCGGACTCAGAGGCCGATTGAGCTCGTCGGCGGTCCCTCGGAGCTGAGGGATCCGCGCTTGATGCCAGGGATCCCACCCGGACGGGTGCAGTCGGCTAGACCGTTGTCTCGTCAAGGAGGACGCTTCCGACATGAAGGCCGTCGTGATGGCCGGTGGCGAAGGAACACGCCTTCGCCCCATGACCTCGAGCATGCCCAAGCCGCTCCTGCCGGTGGCCAACCGGCCGATCATGGAGCACGTGCTTCGGCTGCTCAAGCGGCATGGGCTGCATGAAACCGTCGTGACCGTGCAGTTCCTGGCCTCGCTGGTCAAGAACTACTTCGGTGACGGCGAAGAGCTCGGAATGGAGCTCACCTATGCCAATGAGGAGAAGCCGCTCGGCACCGCGGGCAGCGTCAAGAACGCCGAAGAGGCCCTGAAGGACGATGCCTTCCTCGTCATCTCCGGTGACGCCCTCACCGATTTCGATCTGACGGATCTCATCAACTTCCACAAGGAGAAGGGCGCACTGGTCACGGTGTGCCTGACCCGGGTGCCCAACCCGCTGGAATTCGGCATCACCATCGTGGACGAAGAGGGGAAGGTCGAGCGCTTCCTGGAGAAGCCGACCTGGGGCCAGGTCTTCTCGGACACGGTGAACACCGGTATCTATGTGATGGAGCCGGAGGTCTTCGACTACGTCGAGGCCGATACGTCCGTCGACTGGTCCGGTGACGTCTTCCCTCAGCTGATGAAGGAGGGCAAGCCCATCTACGGCTACGTCGCCGAGGGCTACTGGGAGGACGTGGGCACGCACGAGAGCTATGTGAAGGCGCAGGCCGACGTTCTCGAAGGCAAGGTCGACGTCGACATCGACGGCTTCGAGATCTCGCCGGGCGTCTGGGTCGCGGAGGGTGCCGAGGTCCACCCGGACGCGGAGCTGCGCGGTCCGCTCTACATCGGCGACTACGCGAAGGTCGAGGCCGGGGCGGAGATCCGTGAGCACACGGTCATCGGCTCCAACGTCGTCGTCAAGGAGGGTGCCTTCCTCCACAAGGCCGTCGTCCACGACAACGTCTACATCGGGCAGCACAGCAATCTGCGTGGTTGTGTGATCGGCCGGAACACCGACATCATGCGGGCGGCCCGCATCGAGGACGGGGCCGTCATCGGGGACGAGTGCCTGGTCGGTGAGGAATCGATCATCCAGGGCAACGTCCGCGTCTATCCGTTCAAGACCATCGAGGCGGGTGCGTTCGTCAACACCTCGGTGATCTGGGAGTCGCGCGGCCAGGCCCATCTCTTCGGGGCGCGCGGTGTCTCCGGCGTCCTCAACGTGGAGATCACCCCGGAGCTGGCGGTGCGGCTGGCCGGCGCGTACGCGACGACGCTGAAGAAGGGCGCGACCGTCACCACGGCCCGTGACCACTCCCGTGGCGCGCGCGCCCTGAAGCGCGCGGTGATCTCGGCGCTCCAGGCCAGCGCCATCGACGTACGCGATCTGGAGAACGTGCCGCTGCCGGTGGCCAGACAGCAGACCGCGCGAGGCAGTGCCGGCGGAATCATGATCCGGACCTCGCTGGGCGTGCCGGACTCCGTGGACATCATGTTCTTCGACGAGCGCGGCGCGGACCTCTCGGCGGCCGGGCAGCGCAAGCTGGACCGGGTCTACGCCCGTCAGGAATACCGGCGTGCGTTCCCCGGTGAGATCGGTGACCTGCAGTTCCCGAGCAGCGTCTTCGACTCGTACACCGGATCGCTGCTGCGCAAGGTCGACACGACCGGCGTCGAGGAGGCCGGGCTGAAGGTCGTGGTCGACGCCTCGAACGGCAGTGCGGGGCTGGTCCTGCCCAGTCTGCTCGGGCGGCTCCAGGTCGACTCGCTCGTCATCAACCCGGGGCTCGACGAGTCGCGGCCGACCGAGACCGCCGACGCCCGGCGGGCCGGCCTGGTGCGGCTCGGCGAGATCGTGGCCTCGTCCCGTGCCGCGTTCGGCGTGCGGTTCGACCCGGTGGGCGAGAAGCTGTCGCTCGTCGACGAGCGCGGCCGGATCGTCGAGGACGACCGGGCGCTCCTGGTGATGCTCGACCTGGTGGCGGCCGAGCGGCGCAGCGGGCGGGTGGCCCTTCCGGTGACCACGACCCGTATCGCCGAGCAGGTCGCCGCGTACCACGGCACGCAGGTGGAGTGGACGACGACGTCGGCCGACGACCTGACGCGGGTGGGCCGCGAGGAGTCGACCATCTTCGGTGGCGACGGGCGCGGCGGGTTCATCATTCCCGAGTTCAGCAGCGTCTTCGACGGCGCCGCCGCCTTCGTCCGCCTCATCGGTCTGGTGGCGCGGACGCAGCTGACGCTCAGCCAGATCGACGCGCGGATACCGCGTGCTCATGTGCTGCGCAGGGACCTGGCCACGCCGTGGGCGGTCAAGGGCATGGTCATGCGGCGCGTGGTGGAGGCCGCCGGGGACCGCTCGGTGGACACGACCGACGGTGTGCGCGTGGTCGAGGCCGACGGGCGCTGGGTGATGGTGCTGCCCGACCCCGCCGAGGCGGTCACCCATCTGTGGGCCGAGGGGCCCGACGACGCCTCCGCGCAGGCGCTGCTCGACGAGTGGTCCGCGATCGTGGACAGCGCGGGTCACTGAGGTCCGCACCGGGTGCCGGGCGGCGTCGTGGGACGCCGCCCGGCACACCGGTGGGGCCATTCGGCGGCAGGGGCGCCGACGTGCGACGATGTGCGGCATGTCGCAGCCGCCCCCCGTTCGGAGCACCCCTTCTCCGCCGTCCCGCCCCGACGCGTCCATGTCGCTGCTGACCAATGTGATGGACCACGCCCTCGACGACGGATACGCGGAGGCGACGGCCCGGCGCCGGGCCGAGGGGCACGAGGGCATGCCCCGGACCCTGAGCGCGAAGCTCGGGCTGGCGGCCGGTCTGGTGCTCGCCGCGGTGGTGGTGACGGTCGGTGCCGCGCAGGCGCGGATAACGGCGCCCGTGGTGGCCAAGGAGCGCCAGGAGCTCATCGGGCGCGTGGAGGCCGAGACCAAGGCGGCGGACGACCTTCAGAAGAGGGTCGACTCCCTGCGCGGCGAGGTCGGTGACCGCCAGCGCAAGGCACTGGAGAAACACGGCGGTGACCAGGGCGAACTGGTCGCTCTGCTGTCGGGCGCCACCGAGGTGCACGGCCCCGGGGTGAAGCTGGTCGTCGACGACGCCAAGAACACGGAGACGGGCGGTGGCGGCGGCCCGCGCGAGAACAGCGGCTTCTCCGACACCGGGCGGGTCCGCGACCGGGACATGCAGCGCGTCGTCAACGGTCTGTGGCAGTCGGGCGCGGAGGCCGTCGCCATCAACGGGCAGCGGCTGACCGCCCTTTCGGCGATCAGGGCGGCGGGCGACGCCATACTGGTCGACAACAGGCCGCTGGTGCCGCCGTACACGGTGCTCGCGGTGGGCGACGGCAAGAAGCTGAGCACCGCCTTCCAGGACAGTGCCGACGGACAGTACCTCCATGTGCTCCAGGAGAACTACGGCATCCGTTCCAGCATTTCGGACCAGACGGAGGTGCGCCTGCCGGCCGCGCCGAGCCTGATCGTACGTACAGCACAGCCGCAGGCCACCGGCGCCGGCAGGGGCGCGGCCGCCAGAAGGAAAGGCACATCGTGATCGCCGTACTTGGCCTCGTCGTGGGAGTCGTGGTCGGACTGTTGGTCCGGCCCGAGGTGCCCGCGGTGGTCGAGCCGTATCTGCCCATCGCCGTCGTGGCCGCGCTGGACGCGGTCTTCGGTGGTCTGCGGGCCATGCTCGACGGCATCTTCGTCGACAAGGTCTTCGTGGTGTCCTTCCTGTCGAACGTCGTGGTGGCGGCGCTGATCGTGTTCCTCGGTGACAAGCTGGGCGTGGGCGCACAGCTGTCGACCGGTGTGGTCGTCGTGCTGGGCATCCGGATCTTCTCCAACGCCGCGGCCATCCGCCGCCACGTCTTCCGGGCGTGAGGCCGATGAGCAGCGAAGACTCGCCCGAGCAGGGGCCGGGGCGCATGCCGGGCCCCGCCGCCGGAAGCACTCCTTCCACTCCGGGGCCGCCGCGGCCCGACACGCCCGGGGCCTCCGGCCCGCCGAAGTCCGCCGGCACACCGGTGCCGCCCGGTCCGCCGCCGGTGCCCGAGGCGCCCGCTCCCGGGCCCGAGGAGCCGTCGGGCCCGCAGGTGACGGGCCGCCAGCGGCTGGCCGCCGGGCTGTGGCCGCCGCGGGTGACCCGGGCCCAACTGATCGTCGCCCTGCTGCTGTTCGTGCTCGGCCTGGGACTGGCCATCCAGGTCCGCTCCACCAGCGACAACAGCGCGCTGCGCGGGGCCCGCCAGGAGGACCTGGTGCGCATCCTCGACGAGCTCGACTCCCGTACGAAGCGGCTTGAGGACGAGAAGACGCGGCTGGAGGGGCAGCGCACCGAGCTGGAGACCAGCTCCAACCAGGCGGCCGAGGCGCGCAAGCAGACCCTGGAGAAGGAGCGCCAGCTGGGCATCCTGGCCGGCACGGTCGCCGCGCAGGGCCCCGGCATCACGCTGACCATCACCGACGCCAAGAAGGCGGTCGAGGCGGACAAACTGCTCGACACCATCCAGGAGCTGCGCGCGGCGGGCGCGGAGGCCATCCAGGTCAACGACGTCCGGGTGGTCGCCGACACCTATTTCTCGGACGCGGACGGCGGCATCGAGATCGACGGTCACCGGGCCACCGCCCCTTACGTCTTCAAGGTGATCGGGAAGCCGCAGGATCTCGAACCCGCGCTCAACATCCCCGGCGGTGTGGTGCAGACTCTGGAGAAGGAGCAGGCCACGGCCACGGTGGTCCGTTCCGACAAGATCGTCGTGGATGCCTTGCGACCGGCGAAGCGGCCTGACTACGCTCGGTCGTCCTCGCGGTGACGCGGGGCCGCATGCCGGTGACGGCACAAGGGCATGAGCTTGCGGGGGGTCGGCGCACCCAACTCGTGGTGCGTGGTGGAAACTGTTTGGTGGATACGGACGTTGTGAGGATGTCCGGGTCGGCCGGTGTGTTGATTCTGGGTTCGTCCTGCCCCACGGGCGGGTCTGTTTCGGTCAAGGGGAATCGCCCGTGAAGTTGTTTGCGAAGTTGTTCGGCAAGAGCGCACGTGAGGACGGTGCCGCCGGCTCCGCCCGGCACCGTGCCCGGGGCCGTGGACAGGCGGAGGAGCAGGGCGGCGAGCGCCCGCTGTTCCGCGATGAGGTGGGCCGCCCCGGTGGCGACATTCCGGGCGGTCCGGGCGCGTCTTCTGTTGACCCTGCCGGTCCCGGCCGCATAGGTTTCCAGGACCCATCGAGTGCGGGTCCGGGTGGCGGGTTCGCGTCCGATCCGTATGCGACCAGCTCCCACGCGGTCCAGTCGGGGCAGGAGGATCCGTCCATGCCGGTGTGTACGAGGTGCGGGCACAGCAACGCGGCCGCGAGCCGCTTCTGCTCCAACTGCGGGGCGCCGCTGCGCCCGGGCGCGGTCCCCGAGCGTGCCGCGGAGACCACGTCGACGATCTCGATCTCCGGCCTGGAGGCGTACGACTCCGAGGTGACGGGCCAGACGGCGCTGCCGTCGCTGTCGCCGGAGGCGCAGGCCGCGGTGGACGCGCTGCCGCTGGGCTCCGCCCTCCTGGTGGTGCGCCGCGGCCCCAACTCGGGCAGCCGCTTCCTTCTGGACGGTGAGCTGACCACGGCGGGCCGGCATCCGCAGAGCGACATCTTCCTGGACGACGTGACCGTCTCGCGCCGCCATGTGGAGTTCCGCCGCAACCCGGACGGCCGTTTCACCGTCTCGGACGTCGGCAGCCTCAACGGCACGTATGTGAACCGGGAGCGGATCGACTCGATCGACCTGTCCAACGGCGACGAGGTGCAGATCGGGAAGTACCGGCTGGTGTTCTACGCGAGCCAGCACGGCGTCTGACCCTCTCCCAGACTCCGTCCGGGGGGACCCGCAAGGGGGAAGACCCACCAGGGAAGGCCCATGCTGCACACACCGACGGGCGGTGCCGGGAACGGCACCGCCACCGCGGGCGACCGGCTGATGAGCATCGGGACGGTGCTGAACCAGCTGCGCGAGGAGTTCCCCGAAGTCACCATCTCCAAAATCCGCTTCCTGGAGTCCGAGGGTCTCGTGGAGCCCCGGCGCACGCCGTCGGGGTACCGCAAGTTCAGCCCCGAGGACGTGGAGCGGCTCGCCCAGGTCCTGCGGATGCAGCGGGACCACTATCTGCCGCTGAAGGTCATCCGCGAGCATCTGGACGCGCTGAGCCGCGGTGAGCAGCCCGTGCTGCCCGCCGCGGGCGGAGCGCGCGATCTGGCGGACGGCGGGGGCGAGGGCGACCCGGAGCGCCCCACGGCGTCCCGTGTGGGGCGCAGCGAGCTTCTGGTGGCCGCTGAGGTCACCGAGGCGGAGCTGACCGAGTGGGAGTCCTACGGGCTGATCTCGGCCGGTCCCGAGGGCGGCTACGACGCGGAGTCGGTGAACGTGGCCCGCCTGGTGGCGGACCTGGGCCGATTCGGTCTCGAACCGCGTCATCTTCGCGCCATGAAGGCGGCCGCCGACCGCGAGGCGGGGCTGGTCGAACAAGTGGTCGCACCCCTGCGTCTGCACCGCAACCCGCAGACCAGGGCGCATGCGGAGGCCACGGTCAGGGAGCTCGCGGCGCTCACCGTGCGGCTCCACGCGGCCATGGTCCAGACCGCTCTCGGGGTCCGGCTGCACTGACCCCGGGGGTCCCCGACTACCCAAACCTGCCGGGCACGTCCTAGGGTTGCTGTGTGAACGAGCTCGACGTCGTGGGTGTCCGGGTGGAAATGCCCTCCAACCAACCGATCGTGCTCCTGCGTGAAGTGGGAGGCGATCGGTACCTCCCGATCTGGATCGGTCCAGGGGAGGCGACCGCGATCGCCTTCGCCCAGCAGGGGATGGCTCCGGCGCGGCCGCTGACGCACGACCTTTTCAAGGACGTGCTGGAGGCCGTGGGCCAGGAGCTCACCGAGGTCCGCATCACGGACCTGCGCGAAGGTGTCTTCTACGCGGAGCTGGTCTTCGCCAGCGGGGTCGAGGTGAGCGCGCGACCATCGGACGCCATAGCGCTCGCCCTGCGCACCGGAACGCCGATCTACGGCAGTGACGGGGTGCTCGACGACGCGGGGATCGCCATCCCGGACGAGCAGGAGGACGAGGTGGAGAAGTTCCGCGAGTTCCTCGACCAGATCTCGCCCGAGGACTTCGGCACCAACAGCCAGTGAGCCGCGCGCCCGGAGCCCCGTGAAACCCGGCGGCTCCGGGGCATTCGAGTAGCCTTTCCCGGAAGAGGGGTACGCGAAACCACTCTCAGGGTGATTATCACTCGGCGTGCCGAGTGTGGCGATCGTTGACGCACCCCGAGTGACTGCCTACCGTCGTGAGGGCAGTTCTAGGACGGAGGGTCGGCGTGAGAAGCAGCGGCGGCGACAGTACGGCAGGGGAGGCCCCCGGATGTCCGGGGGGGAGCGGGCCGTACCCGCCTCCGAGTCCTCTGCCGGGTACGAGCGGTGGCCACCCCCTTCACGACAGCACGGCCGACACCGGCACCGACACGGTCGGATACCGGGGGCCGACGGCGTGCGCGGCGGCGGGGATCACCTACCGGCAGCTCGACTACTGGGCGCGGACCGGCCTGGTCGAGCCCAGTGTGCGTCCGGCGTACGGATCGGGGACCCAGCGGCTGTACAGCTTCAAGGACGTCGTGGTCCTCAAGATCGTCAAGCGTTTCCTGGACACCGGGGTCGCCCTCCAGAACATCCGCACCGCCGTTCAGCACCTGCGGGAGCGCGGCTTCCGTGATCTGGAGCGGATGACGCTGATGAGCGACGGGGCGACGGTGTACGAGTGCTCCTCGCCCGACGAGGTGGTCACCCTGCTCCAGGGCGGTCAGGGGGTCTTCGGCATCGCCGTCGGCGTGGTGTGGCGCGATGTGGAGACGGCGCTGTCCCAGCTGCACGGCGAGCGGGTCGACACCGGCGAGACGCTGGTCGGGAACAACCCGGCCGACGAGCTGGCCCGGCGCCGCAACCGCGCGGTCTGAGGGGCCGCCGGGCCGCAGGGGGCCGATTGTCAGTGGTGTGAGGCAGCATCGGTGGTGTGAGAGCCGCGCCGACCATCCTGCATCTGGACATGGATGCCTTCTTCGCCGCCGCAGAGCAGGCGTCGAAGCCCAGCCTGCGCGGAAAGCCCGTGATCGTGGGCGGCCTCGGACCGCGCGGTGTGGTGGCCACCGCGTCGTACGAGGCACGGCGCTTCGGCGCGCGCTCCGCGATGCCGATGGCGCAGGCCAGACGGCTCTGTCCGAACGGCGCCTATCTCGTCCCGCGCTTCACGTTCTACCGCTCGATCAGCGAGCAGGTGATGGAGCTGCTGGGGCGGCTGTCGCCCCTGGTGGAGCCGCTGAGCCTCGACGAGGCCTTCGTGGACCTGGAGGCCGGGGGAGTCGCGTGGGACGCCCAGTCGGCCCGTGAGGCCGGTCAGCGGCTGCGCGCGGACATCCGGGCGGTGACGGGTCTGACGGGGTCGGTGGGCCTCGCGGGGTCCAAGATGCTCGCCAAGATCGCCTCGGAGGAGGCGAAGCCGGACGGGCTGATGCTCATCGAGCCCGGCACCGAACGGGAGCTGCTCGCCCCGATGCCGGTCAGGACGCTGCCGGGCGTGGGGCCCGCGACGGGCGAGCACCTGCGCAGAGCGGGGATGACCACGGTCGCGGATCTGGCCGAGGCGGGCGAGGACGAGCTCGTACGGCTGCTCGGCAAGGCGCACGGCGCCTCACTGCACCGGATGGCCCTCGGGCTCGACGACCGGCCGGTGGTGGCCGAGCGGGACACCAAGTCGGTGTCGGTCGAGGACACCTTCGACGTGGACCTGCACGACCGGGTGCGGGTGATGACCGAGGTGGGACGGCTCGCCGACCGCTGTGTGCAGCGCCTGCGGGCCTCCGGGCACTCCGGGCGCACGATCGTCCTGAAGGTCCGCAGATACGACTTCTCCACGCTGACCCGGTCCGAGACGCTCCGCGGACCCACGGACGATCCCGCGGTGGTGCGCGAGGCGGCCGGCCGGCTGCTCGACTCCGTGGACACCACCGGCGGCGTGCGCCTGCTGGGGGTCGGGGTCAGCGGCCTCGCCGACTTCACCCAGGAGGACCTCTTCGCCCAGGCGGCGGGCGAGCGGTCGGCGGGTGATCAGGCCGCGGCGGAGCAGGCGCCCGTGGAGGCCGGGACCGGGGCGGAGGCGGCCGCCCCCGAGCAGCCGGAAGCGGTGGACCCGGCCGAGCGGCGCTGGCTGGCCGGGCACGACGTGCACCACCGCGATTTCGGCCCCGGCTGGGTGCAGGGCAGCGGCGTGGGCCGGGTCACCGTCCGGTTCGAGACGCCCACCTCCGCCGTGCCCGGGCGGGTGCGGACGTTCCGGGTGGACGACCCGGACCTGGAGCCGTCCGAGCCGCTGCCGCTGGTGGACGTGGCAGGGGAAGTGGCGACCGGGCAGACGGGTGAAGGGGCCGGGCAGGCGCAGACGGGTGACGACGGACCGGGGGAGCAAAGCGGCGCGGAGGGTCAGGCGTCGTCCTCCTCGCCCGCGAGCCGTCCGAAGTCCCGGTCGCGGTCGGTGCCGGGCAGCGGATCGGGGACGGCGATGTCCAGACCGTAGTGGTGGTAGAGCTGGAGCTCCTGTTCGGGGGAGAGGTGGCGGCCGACGCCGAAGTCGGGAGCGTCCTTGATCAGCGCCCGGTCGTAGGGGATGTGCAGCGCCTCGTCGACGAGGGCGCTGGGTTCCAGGGGGACGAAGGCGTCCCGGCTGAACAGGCCGGTGCGTACGGCGGCCCACTCGGGGACTCCGGTGGCGTCGTCGAGGTACACCTCGTCCACCGTGCCGATCTTGTTGCCGTTACGGTCGAACGCCTTGCGGCCGATCAGGCTGCGCGGATCGATATCGGTCTGCACGGTCCCTCCAACAGGTCGCAACTGCTCGTAACACTACGAAAGTGCACAACGGGGGCGTCGGCCACTCGAAGGATCAGGGCCGGGCCGCGCTGGTAGGCTGGCGATGGCTGCTGACCCCGTGCGGGAGAGTCCTCCGGAAAGATGTCCGGAGGCGCCGAAGGAGCAAATCCTCCCCGGAATCTCTCAGGCCCACGTACCGCGCGGACGAGGTCACTCTGGAAAGCAGGACGGGGGACGTGCGGGCTCAGGCCTGTGCGCGCACCCCTTCCTCACCGACGGTGAAAGCCGGGACGCCCCCACGCGCCCCGGTGAAGCTCTCAGGTTGAGATGACAGAGGGGGAGGCCGTCCGGGCACCCGCGCCGTGGTGCCCCTCGCAGGTCGTGCAGACCAGGAGGCCTCCGTAATGACCGCCAACCGCATGCCGCTCACCGAGCTCGAGCGTGGCATCCCCTTCGAGCAGCGTCACATCGGGCCCGACGCCGAGGCCCAGGCGAAGATGCTCGCGCAGGTCGGCTACGGCTCGCTCGACGAGCTGACCGCCGCGGCGGTGCCGGACGTGATCAAGAGCGCCGAGGCGCTGGGTCTGCCCGGCGCCCGCACCGAGGCCGAGGTCCTGGCCGAGCTGCGCTCCCTCGCGGACCGCAACCAGGTCCTCGCCCCGATGATCGGCCTGGGCTACTACGGCACGTTCACCCCGCCGGTGATCCTGCGCAACGTCATGGAGAACCCCGCCTGGTACACGGCGTACACGCCGTACCAGCCGGAGATCTCGCAGGGCCGCCTCGAGGCGCTGCTCAACTTCCAGACCGTCGTCGCCGACCTCACCGGGCTGCCGACCTCCGGCGCCTCGCTGCTCGACGAGGGCACCGCGGCCGCCGAGGCGCTCGCGCTCTCCCGCCGCGTCGGCAAGGTCAAGGGCGGGGTCTTCCTCGTCGACGCCGACACCCTCCCGCAGACGGTGGCCGTCATAGAGACGCGCGCCGAGCCGACGGGTGTCGAGGTCGTCGTCGCCGACCTGCGCCGCGGCATCCCGGCCGAGGTGGCCGAGCGCGGTGTGTTCGGCGTGCTCCTCCAGTACCCGGGCGCCTCCGGCGAGGTCCGCGACCTCAAGCCGGTCATCGACGAGGCCCACGAGCTGGGCGCGATCGTCACCGTCGCCGCCGACCTGCTCGCCCTGACCCTGCTGACCTCGCCCGGCGAGCTCGGCGCGGACATCGCCGTCGGCACCACCCAGCGCTTCGGCGTCCCCATGGGCTTCGGCGGCCCGCACGCCGGCTACATGGCGGTCCAGGAGAAGTTCGCCCGCAGCCTGCCCGGCCGCCTGGTCGGCGTCTCCGTCGACGCGGACGGCAACAAGGCGTACCGCCTGGCGCTCCAGACCCGTGAGCAGCACATCCGCCGCGAGAAGGCCACCAGCAACATCTGTACCGCGCAGGTCCTGCTCGCCGTCATGGCGGGCATGTACGCGGTCTACCACGGCCCGGACGGCCTGCGGCAGATCGCCCGGCGCACCCACCGGTACGCGGTGATCCTCGCCGAGGGCCTGCGCGCCGCCGGTGTGGAGGTCGTGCACGGCTCGTACTTCGACACGCTGACCGTCCGGGTCCCCGGCAAGGCCGCCGAGGCCGTCGCCGCCGCCCGGGACGGCGGGGTCAACCTGCACCTGGTCGACGCCGACACCGTCTCGATCGCCTGCGACGAGACCACCGACCGCGACCGCGTGGCCGCCGTCTGGGCCGCCTTCGGCGCCGAGGGCGACATCGAGGCGCTGGACGCCTCGGCCGCCGACACGCTGCCGGGCGCGCTGCTGCGCACCGACGAGTTCCTCACCCACCCGGTCTTCCACCAGCACCGCTCCGAGACCGCGATGCTGCGCTACCTGCGCAAGCTCGCCGACCGCGACTACGCGCTGGACCGCGGCATGATCCCGCTCGGCTCCTGCACCATGAAGCTGAACGCGACCACCGAGATGGAGCCGGTCACCTGGCCCGAGTTCGGCCAGATCCACCCCTTCGCGCCGGTGGAGCAGGCCGGGGGCTACCTCACGCTCATCCACGAGCTGGAGGAGCGCCTCGCCGAGGTCACCGGGTACGACGCGGTGTCCATCCAGCCCAACGCCGGTTCGCAGGGCGAGCTCGCGGGTCTGCTCGCGGTCCGCGCCTACCACCGCGCCAACGGCGACGAGCAGCGCACGGTCTGCCTGATCCCGTCCTCCGCCCACGGCACCAACGCGGCCAGCGCCGTGATGGCCGGGATGAAGGTCGTCGTGGTGAAGACCGCCGACGACGGCGAGGTCGACATCGCGGACCTGCGCGCCAAGATCGAGCAGTACCGCGACGAGTTGTCGGTGCTGATGATCACCTACCCGTCCACGCACGGGGTGTTCGAGGAGCACGTCGCGGACATCTGCGGCGAGGTGCACGACGCGGGCGGCCAGGTCTACGTGGACGGCGCCAACCTCAACGCGCTGGTGGGTCTCGCCAAGCCGGGCAAGTTCGGCGGCGACGTCTCGCACCTGAACCTGCACAAGACGTTCTGCATCCCGCACGGCGGCGGCGGCCCCGGCGTGGGCCCGGTCGGTGTGCGCGCGCACCTCGCGCCGTACCTGCCGAACCACCCGCTCCAGCCGACCGCGGGACCGGAGACGGGCGTCGGCCCGATCTCGGCCGCCCCGTGGGGCTCGGCCGGCATCCTGCCGATCTCGTGGGCGTACGTCCGGCTGATGGGCGCGGAGGGCCTCAAGCGCGCCACCCAGGTCGCGGTCCTCGCGGCCAACTACATCGCCAAGCGCCTGGAGCCGCACTACCCGGTGCTCTACACCGGCCCCAACGGCCTGGTGGCGCACGAGTGCATCGTCGACCTGCGGCCGCTGTCGAAGGCGACCGGTGTCAGCGTCGACGACATCGCCAAGCGTCTGATCGACTACGGCTTCCACGCGCCGACCATGTCGTTCCCGGTGGCCGGCACGCTGATGATCGAGCCGACCGAGTCCGAGGACCTGATCGAACTCGACCGGTTCTGCGAGACGATGATCGCGATCCGTGGCGAGATCGAGAAGGTCGCCTCGGGCGAGTGGCCCGCCGACGACAACCCGCTGGCCAACGCCCCGCACACGGCGGCGGCGCTCGGGGGCGAGTGGAACCACGCGTACAGCCGCGAGGAGGCGGTCTTCCCGGCCGGCGTCTCGAAGGCCGACAAGTACTGGCCGCCGGTGCGCCGCATCGACGGCGCCTTCGGCGACCGCAACCTGGTCTGCTCCTGCCCTCCGCTGGACGAGTACGACCACTGAAGTAGGGCCGTCTACGGCTGACATACGTCGGGGCCGGTGCGGGGATCTCCTCCCCGGGCCGGCCCCTTCTGGTGCGGTGCTGTTCTTCCGTGCGGCGCGTCGCGGCTCCGTGCCCGCCGGGCCGCGCTAGGCGGCCTTCGCCACCTGTCCCGCGGTCAGCGCCCGGTGCGGGGCGATGATCCGCCCGTCCGGCAGCAGCTCACCGGTGTCCTCGAAGATCAGGACGCCGTTGCACAGCAGGCTCCAGCCCTGCTCCGGGTGGTGCGCCACGAGCTGCGCGGCCTCCCGGTCGGCGGAGTCGGCTGTCGGGCAGGCTGGCTGGTGCTGGCACATGGATGCGTTCTCTCGCTGCGTCGTAGTAGTGAATGTCCTGCGGCTCGATGCGGTGGTCATGGCCGCCCCCCGTTGCTCAGTCGGTCGGTCCGCTCCCAGTGTTGCCCTACGGACGTCAATCCGCAGGGATTTAGCGGCACCACTTCCTACCGCATATTGACGCATCACTCGTGCGGCCGGTTCAACTCAACTGCCCTGCCTCTTCGGGTGGTTCGCACTGGCCGTTACGGACTAGCCCGTACGGAGGAGGGCGCGCGCGGGCGTACGCGAAAGCGCCCCGGGCCGCAGGGGGCTCCGGGGCGCCGGGTGGTTCTCGCAGGCGCGCGACCGCGGTGGGGGGCCGGCCGGCTCGGCGGCCCGCCCGCCCGTCAGACCGGCTGGCTCAGCAGCGGCGCGGGCGCGAGTCTCATGGTCATCACCGGCAGGAGCTCGGAGACCCGGTGCGGCCGGTGGGCGCAGATGCCGGGCGGGGCGGGCGCCAGCGGCACCAGCAGGTCCGCCGGGTCCAGCTCGCCCGAGGCGGGGTCGGCCGTGAGGTCGCGCCGCAGCCACAGGGTGAGCATGTACAGCTCGGGCACCGAGAGCAGCCGGGCCTCGACGTCCATGGTGAGCGCCTCCGCCTGGCGCAACGCGCGCTGGGTGGAGGCGATGTAGGGCCCTTCGAAGAAGTGCGAGAAGGCCCAGCCGTCCGGGGTGAGCATGGTGTCCGCCGCGGCGACCGCGCTCCCCGCGTCGCTGATGAGGAAGCGCCAGCCCGCCAGGCGGCTGTGCGGGGTGCGGGCGCTCGGGGTGATCCGGTCCAGCACATGGACGGGCAGCGGGAGTTCGGGGGTCAGCGGGCCCTGTGCGGAGCGCAGGGCGGGGGTGCGGGCCGCGCGGACGGCGGTGGGGGAACCGAGAGCCGCGAGGACGCTGCGCAGGGCGGGCGCGGGAGCCGGGGGAACATGCAGCGGCATGGTGGGTCGCCTCTCACTTCGGAGACACGGTGATGCGTGGGCGTTGCGGACAGCGCTGTCTGCGGTGACACGGGGTCAGAGGGGGGCCGGGTGACTGGGGCCGGGGCGCCGACTCTCTGCCTCGTTCGCGAAGTTTATACGACACGTGTTCAGGGGGTGTTTCGGCTAGCGGTCCGCGGTATTACGGGCAAGTCGGATTCAGGTCCTGGTGATGCGGCATTCATCCCGGTTCGGGGAACGGGGTACGCGACTGGCCAGGAAAGGTCCGCCGAAGGCGGTCGGCCGAAACGCGTCGGTGTTTCTCACGATTCCGCAGGACCGGTATCCGCGGGTTGGTGTATGCCGAATGCACGTGCCCGGGGCCGGTTCGTACCAGCTTACTACCCGGACCCCGCCCAGGGGACGTTATAGATCAGCCAGTCGGGGCATTATCGACCGTGACGCACGCGGCCGGACCGACCGGCTGCCCATTCGAGGAGGGACGCTTCGATGGGTGAGAAGGTCGTGGCCGCCGAGCTCGACCTGTCCGACCGGCACGCGTACCGGCAGAAGCTCCAGCAGTGCCTGGAGGGGCTGGGGCGGCTTCTGACCGAACGGAGGTTCGATCGACCCAGGAATCTGATGGGTGTGGAGATCGAGCTGAATCTCGTGGGGCCGGACGGTATGCCGCGCATGAGGAACGCGGAGGTTCTGGAGCGCATTGCGAGCAAGGATTTCCAGACCGAACTCGGGATGTTCAATCTCGAAGTGAATATCGCCCCCCACCCGCTCGGCGGGCGGGTCTTCGATCAGCTCTCCGAGGAGTTGCGGACCGGTCTCGGGTATGCCGAGCGCAAAGCCGGCGAGGTCGGTGCCGGGATCCTGATGATCGGAATTCTCCCGACGCTCGCCCAGCGCGACCTCGTTTCGGCGAACCTTTCCGACGCCGACCGCTATGTGCTGCTCAACGACCAGATCGTGGCCGCCCGGGGAGAGGATTTCACCCTCGACATCGAAGGCGTCGAACGCCTCGTCTGCACCTCGGGATCCATCACCCCGGAAGCCGCCTGCACCTCGGTGCAGCTGCACCTCCAGGTCACGCCTGCCCGCTTCGCCGCGGTGTGGAACGCCGCGCAGGCCATCGCCGCCGTACAGATCGCGGTGGGGGCCAACGCGCCCTTCCTGTTCGGCCGGGAGCTGTGGCGCGAGTCGCGGCCGCCGCTGTTCGAGCAGGCCACCGACACCCGGCCCGCCGAGCTGCGCGCCCAGGGCGTGCGCCCGCGCACCTGGTTCGGCGAGCGCTGGGTGACCTCCGCGTACGAGCTGTTCGAGGAGAACCTGCGGTACTTCCCGCCGCTGCTGCCGATCTGCGACGAGGAGGACCCGCTGCGGGTGCTGTCGGAGGGCGGGGTGCCCAGCCTCCAGGAGCTCGTGCTGCACAACGGCACGATCTACCGCTGGAACCGCCCGGTGTACGGGATCGCCGACGGTGTGCCGCATCTGCGGGTCGAGAACCGGGTGCTCCCGGCCGGACCCACCATCACCGACGTCATCGCCAACGCCGCCTTCTACTACGGACTCGTGCGCGCCCTCGCCGAGGACAGCAGGCCGGTGTGGACCCGGCTGCCGTTCGAGGCCGCCGCCGCGAACTTCGAGACGGCCTGCCGTCAGGGCATCGACGCCGAACTGCTGTGGCCCGTGCCGCGCCGAGGGGGCGGCGTCGCGCGCGTACCGGCCGTCAAGCTGGTCCGGGACGAACTCCTGCCGCTCGCCCACGCCGGGCTCGACGCGTGGGGGGTGGAGCCGGCCGACCGGGACCGCTACCTCGGCGTCATCGAGGAGCGCTGCCGCCGCCGCGTCAACGGCGCCTCCTGGCAGGTCGACACCTATCACCGCGCTCTGGAGTCGGGGATGGGCCGGGAGGCGGCGCTGGCCGCCACCACCCGCCGCTACCGCGACCTGACGCACCAGGGCGAGCCGGTCCACACCTGGCCGGTGGGGGTCCCGTCGTCGGGGTGAGGACCGGGGCACGTGCGGCGCGCGGGCGGGTGTCTCGGCTTGTGCGTCTCAGCTGGTGGCGCCGCCCCGGCCGACCGTCATGACGGCCTTGAGGATCACCGCCTGGATCTCGGCCGGGTCGGTGACCTGGTAGCCCGCGCCGCCGGTCGCCCGGGCCATCTCCCTCACCGACTCCCCGTCCGCGTCGGGACCCACCGCGATGGCGATCACCGGCACCGGCTTCGCCGGGTCGGCGAGCCGCTGGAGCCGGGTGAGGAGCTCGGCGCGCGAGATGCTGCCCGGGTCCTCGTTGGCGCCGTCCGTGAGGATCACCACCGCGTTGAACTTCCCCGGCCGGTAGCCCGCCGTGGCCTGCCGGTAGGCGGCGAGCATCGTGTCGTAGAGCCCGGTCGCCCCGTCCGGCACCGGGCGAAGCGCGTCGAAGGCGGCGGTCAGCCGCTCGCGCTGGGTGCGCCCGCCCTTGACCGGGTCGCCGAGGCGGGCGGTCGGCACCAGCTCCCGGTAGTCGCGTGAGCCGTCGAGACGGGTGGCGAAGTCCCACAGGCCGATCTCGTCCTCGGGCGTGAACTGCGCCAGCGCCCCGAGCAGGGAGGCCCGGGTGACGTCCATCCGGGAGCGGCCGCCCGCGCCCGGCACCGGCGCGGCCATCGACCCCGAGGCGTCCACGACCGTGGTGAGCCGGGCGCTCTGCACGATGATCGTCCACATCCCGAGGGCTTCCTGGAGCTCCTTGGCGGACGGGGCCTCGGCGGTGGAGGTGGCGTAGGGCTGCGGGGCCGCCGCGCCCGCCTTGCGCACGGCCCCCTCGTCCGCCGCCTCGCCGGGGGCGCGAAAGCCGCTCCTGATCAGGGTCCGCCGGGACTCCGGTTCGCCGAGCAGTGTCAGGAACCGCATCGCGGCGCGGCTGCGGTCGGTGCTCAGCCGGTTCTCACGGACGATGGCGTACGGGTAGTCGAGCAGCGGAGTGCCGTCCTCGGGGTAGAACAGGTCCAGCCCCTGCCCGGCGCCCCGGCCGGTGTTGTACGCGTACGCCGCCTGCTCGGACAGGACGACGGCCTGGTTGTGGCGCGGGTCGCCGTTCCCGCCGTCCGCGCCGCCCCGGGCGAGCGTGGCGACCACCTGGGCGTCGGTGTCGGAGGTGCGCTGCGCGAGCGCCTTGGCCACGGCCGCGGCCCCCGTACCGCCGTCCGCGCCCTGGCGGGCGGCGGAGCGCCCGACGCTGCCCAGCGCGAGGAGGCCGGCGGCCGAACGGGCCGGGTCGGCCGCGCCCAGGCGCAGGGTGTCCGAACGGGTGGCGGCCGCGGCGAGTTCGGCCCAGGTGTACGTGCGCGAGGGCCAGCCCAGGGACTTGGCGGCGGCCGGCACCAGGGCGAGCGCCACCGGCGAGGCGGCGACATGGCCCGCCGTGGCGACCGGGACGCTCGTGCCGCCCTCCTTGGCGCGGTCCACCCAGAGCGCCGAGTCCGGGATCCACACCGCGAAGGCGGGCTCGCGGCCCGCGCGGAGCGCGGCGGCCACCTGGTACGACTCACGGGCGGTGACCCGGACGTCGATGCAGGAGCCGTCGGAGGTGACCTTCTCCGTGCGCGCCCGCTCGGCGACGGACCGGACGGCCGGGGCGACATCGGGGGAGGCGACGAGATCCAGCCGCACCGCGGAGTCCCGGCACGAGTCGCCGAAGGAGAGCAGTCCGCTGCTCGCCGCGACGGCCGCGCCGCCCGCCACGGCGAGGACGAGCAGGGTGGCGACGGTGACGGTACGGCGGCGCGGGGCGGCCGGGCGGCCCCGGGTTCCCTCGGGCGCGTGCGGGTCGGGCAAGCTGTGACGTCCCATGGCGGTGGTGCCCTCCTTGAATCCCGTACAAGGAAAAAAGGGGGAACGCACCATCGCAATGGCGCTCGCCCCCCGGCCTGTCGCGCGCG
This sequence comes from Streptomyces sp. NPDC005878, assembly GCF_040629815.1. Lineage (NCBI taxonomy): Bacteria > Bacillati > Actinomycetota > Actinomycetes > Kitasatosporales > Streptomycetaceae > Streptomyces > Streptomyces sp. NPDC005878. Next base: position 735,363 of record NZ_JBEXWK010000001.1, on the reverse strand, counting down.
ATCTTCGTACTTTCATTCGAGACCCTAGCGGGGCGGTGGTGGGCATGGGACGGGTTCGTTCAACTGGAGGCAGGTGTGCAGGTGGAGGCGGGGCGTGTGGCTGATTCTCTTCCCGAACGGGGGGTCTCACCGCGGATCCTCCGGTCCGAGACGGTGCTCGTGCTGGCCCTCTCGCTCGGTGCGAGCGGTGTGTCGGCGCTGATCAGCTTTGTCGGATCGGTGACCAGGCCGGGCGGCCTCAAGGACCAGGCGGCCAGGCTCAACACCTCGCACGCCCCGGGGCGGCCCTGGCTGGATCTCGCCTGGCAGCTCTTCGGTATCGCGAGCGCGCTGGTGCCCGTGGCGCTCGTGGCGCATCTGCTGCTGCGGGAGGGGGCGGGCGGTCTGCGCGTCCTCGGCTTCGACCGCCGGCGGCCCGGAACGGACCTCGGCAGGGGAGCGCTGATCGCGGCCGGGATCGGCAGCGTGGGGCTCGGGTTCTATCTGCTGGCGCGGGCGGTGGGGGGCAATCTCACGGTCGTCCCCGAGTCGCTGCCGGACGTCTGGTGGAAGTACCCGGTGCTCGTCCTGTCGGCGGTGCAGAACGCCGTACTGGAGGAGGTGATCGTCGTCGGGTATCTGCTGCGCCGGCTCGGCCAGTTGGGGTGGTCCCCGCTCGCGGCGCTGGCGGCGAGCTCGGTCCTGCGCGGCTCCTACCACCTCTACCAGGGCATCGGCGGCTTCCTCGGCAACATGGCGATGGGCGTCGTCTTCGTCCTGCTCCACCGGCGCTGGCAGCGGGTCGGGCCGCTGGTCGTGGCCCATTCCCTGCTCGACATCGGGGCGTTCGTGGGGTACGCGCTGCTCGCGGGGAAGGTGAGCTGGCTGCCGACGGTGTGAGCGGGGCGGCCCACGCGCGCGTGGACGACGGATAAGGGGCGTACGGCCATGGCGTACGCCCCTTACTCATGCCGTCGGCGGGTTTCCGGCGAACGGGCGGTCGGTGAAGGCGTCGACGATGCGGATCTGCATGGGCGGGACGGTACGGGCCGGAGCAGGCCACCGGCCAAGGCCAATCCGGGATGGCTGGCCTGCTCGGTGGCCCTTCAGGGGGTGGCGCTCGCCCCGCTTCGGGCGGCTGTCATATCGGAGGGTTGTTAACCGAACAGTTCCGATATATCGTTGAGGCATCGCGACGGATCACCGATGGAAGGAGCGTAGCGATGCGTTCACATGGACACGGACAACACGGACCCGGCCATCACGGCCGGGGCGACTTCGAGGGGCGGCGTGCCGCCTTCGGGCCCTTCGGGCCCGGCTTCGGCGGCGGCCCCTTCGGGCCCGGCCGCGGCGGTCGGGGCGGTCCTCGGGGCAGGGCGCGGCGCGGGGATGTCCGCGCGTCGATCCTGGCCCTGCTGAAGGACCGGCCGATGCACGGTTACGAGATGATCCAGGAGATCGGCGAGCGCAGCGGCGGGGCGTGGAAGCCCAGCCCCGGCTCGGTCTACCCGACCCTCCAGATGATGGAGGACGAGGGCCTGATCACCAACGAGAGCGAGGGCGGCAAGAAGCTGTTCACGCTCACCGACGCCGGGCGCGCCGAGGCCGAGTCGGGGTCCGAGGCCCCGTGGGAAGAGGCCGGGCGCGGGGTCGACTGGGAAAGCATGAACGAGATCCGCCAGGCCGGGTTCGGCCTGATGGAGGCGTTCGGCCAGGTCTGGAAGACCGGTACCGCCGAGCAGCGCAAGAAGGCGCTCGGGGTCATCAACGACGCCCGCAAGAAGCTGTATCTGATCCTGGCCGACGAGGACTGACCCCGCCGGCCGCCGAGAGCCCCGCGACCGCCCGTCGCGGGGCTCTCGCGCGTGAGCGGGGGCGTCACCCGCGGACGGGTCGGAGTGCGCGAACCCCGGGGCTCCCGCGCGAGCGGAGTGCGGCCAGGTGAACCGGCCGTCCGCTCGGGCCCCCGCCCGGGACTCTCGCGCGAGCGGAGTGCGCAGGATCGTCAGGCCACCAGGGCGCCCAGCTTGCGCAGCGACTCGTTCAGCGCGGCCGTCGCCGAGTCCTTCAGCTTGCCCGCCATCAGCGAGACGGCCGCGCCGGTGAACTCGCCCTCGATCCGCACCACCGTCGCGTCCCCGTCGGGAGTGAGGGTGTAGCGGTTGCCGACGATCACGCCCATCGGCCCCTTGCCCCTGACGCCGAGGAGGCGGCCCGCCTCGAACTCCTCCACGGTCCAGACGACCTCGGCCGGGAAGCCCATGAGCCTCATGTTCTCGGCGTAGGTCGCGCCCGGCTCCAGACGCTCGGGGCCGCCGTGCGGAAAGTTGGTGTGGGTGGCGTTCCACTCGCCGTACGCGGTGAAGTCGGTCAGCCGCTCCCAGACCTTCTCCGCCGGAGCCTCCAGGCGCGCCTCGGCGCTGACCTCGGCCATACGACCACCCCTTCGAGTCCTTGACGTTCTGCGAACGTGTCGCGGAACGTAGCCGGGGGCCCGTGAACATTCAATACTGATGAACCGTCAGATCATGGAGCCGCTGAGCGGAAGCGCCCATATCCGCGCCGAGTCGAAGAGGTCGGACGCGCGCGGCCGCGAGGACTCGTCGTGGCAGTGGAAGGCGGCCCAGAACAGATCGCCGGGCAGTGCGTCCCGCGGGGCGTACACGCGGTACACGTACTGCAGCCCGTCCTCGGCGAGCAGGGCGACCATCCAGCACATCGGGCCCCTCCCGCGGTTGCCGTGGCGGCTGTGTCGTACGGGAGGGGACGTTTTCGGGGGCGGTGCGGTTGCGTGCGGGGCGTACGGCGAAGAGCCGCACGCCCCCGAGGCTCACAACGCAGATCTCATCCAGAAGGAGGAGAACCCGGTCATCCGTCCCCACCCAACGTCGGATGCGGAATGCTTCCCGGCGGGGATGTTCCGGGACGTTCTGCCTGATGGGGTGGGAGCGTGCACCCTCCGATCCCGCGGGTCCCGGCCGTCCCGGCTCCGGCCCCCGCCGACCGCGACCTCGAAGCCCGGCTCACCGACGCGATGGCCTCGGTGGTCGCCGGTGCCCGCAGGAGGGCGCTGCGCGACGGCGACCGGCAGATCGACACCGCCCATCTGCTGCACTCGGTGATGGAGACCGACCCCGAGGTGCGGGCCGTGTTCGACGGCGCCCCGCAGGTGGCGCGGGTGCTGGGCTATCTCGTCCAGCGCTCCATCGGGTACGGCCTGCGCTGGCAGGGGTCGGTGGAGGACTCGGGGGCGTTGCCGCTGCTCGATCAGCCCGGCTGGTCGCCCGCCGCGGTCACCGCGATGGAGGGCGCACTGGCCCGCGCCGAGGCCCGGGGCGACGTCCGGGTAGGGGGCACCGACCTGCTCGCGGCGCTCGCCGCCGACCCGGAGTGCCGTGCCGTGGTGGTCCTCGACCACGCCGGGGTCGACGCCCGGGAGCTCGCCGAACGGCTCGTCGGGGCCCCGCCGTCTCGACAGGTGTCACAAGGGTGGCGGTCCTGACTTCTCCTGTCATGATGTGCCGATGCAGGCGTCTCAGGGAAGAAACGTCGGCCTGGGACTGGCCCTGGCCTCGGCGTTCTCATTCGGTGGATCGGGTGTCGCGGCCAAGCCGCTGATCGAGGCGGGCCTGGACCCGCTGCACGTGGTGTGGCTGCGGGTGACGGGCGCCGCGCTCGTCATGCTGCCCCTCGCCTGGCGCCACCGGGGCCTGCTGCTGCGCCGGCCCGCGCTGCTCGCCGGATTCGGACTGCTCGCCGTCGCCGCCGTCCAGGCCTGCTACTTCGCGGCGATATCCCGCATTCCCGTCGGCGTCGCCCTCCTCGTCGAGTACCTGGCGCCCGCGCTCGTCCTCGGCTGGGTCCGGTTCGTCCAGCGCCGGCCGGTGACCCGGGCGGCGGCGATCGGCGTGGTCCTCGCCGTTGGAGGCCTCGCCGGCGTGGTGGAGATCTGGTCCGGGCTGAGCTTCGACCTCCTCGGTCTGCTGCTCGCGCTCGGCGCCGCCTGCTGCCAGGTCGGCTACTTCGTCCTCTCCGACCAGGGCGGCGACGCGGACGACGCGCCCGACCCGCTGGGCGTCATCGCGTACGGCCTGCTCATCGGCTCCGTCCTGCTCACGCTCGTCGCCCGCCCCTGGGGCATGGACTGGTCGGTGCTCGGCGGCGGCGCGGACATGAACGGCACCGAGGTGCCCGCGGCGCTGCTGCTCGGCTGGATCGTGCTGATCGCGACCGTGATCGCCTACGTCACCGGGGTCATCTCGGTGCGCCGGCTCTCGCCGCAGGTGGCCGGGGTCGTCGCCTGTCTGGAGGCGGTCATCGCGACCGTCCTGGCCTGGGTGCTGCTGGGCGAGCACCTGGGCGCGCCGCAGATCGCGGGCGGCGCCGTGGTCCTCGTCGGGGCCTTCATCGCCCAGTCCTCGGCGCCGAAGGGGGCCTCCGGGCCGGTGGCGGGCGGGGACGGGCACCCCCTGCCGGTGCGGGAGACGCCCGCGCCCGAGGGGGAGTTGTCGGCCGGCCGGACCGCGCCGTAGGGTGGCGATCATGCACGCGACCGTTCTGCCGCCTCCCGCCGCGTAACGCGGGCGGCCGCCACTCCCTGACGAAGACCGGGCTCGGGCAGTCCCCGAGCGGCTCGTCGCTGCCCGCGTACTCCAGGCACGCGACCTTTCCCGTCTTCCTCTCCGGAGTACGTACGTGTCGAACGCATCGACTTCCTCCGCCCTGCCCGTCGGGCGCGGCCTGCTCTACCTCGTCTTCGCCGGTGTCGCCTGGGGCACCGCGGGCGGCGCCGCGGCGCTCGTCTTCGACGCCAGCGACCTCGGCCCGCTCGCCCTCTCCTTCTGGCGCTGCGTCGGCGGGCTCGCCCTGCTGCTCGCCGCCCGCGCCGTGCGGCGGCGGCCCGCGCACCGGCCCGCCGAACCGCGGAGCAGGCGGCTGGCGCGCGTCCTGGGCAACGGCGTGGGGCTCGCCGTCTTCCAGAGCGCCTACTTCGCCGCCGTGGACTCGACCGGCCTGGCCGTGGCGACCGTGGTCACCCTCGGCGCCGGGCCCGTGCTCATCGCGGTCGGCGCCCGTCTCTCCCTCGGCGAGCGGATCGGGGGTGCCGGACTGACCGCCGTCGCCGGAGCCCTCGCCGGGCTCTCGGTCCTGGTCCTCGGCAACGGCGGCGGCGCCGTGCGCCCCGCCGGGGTGCTGCTCGCGCTGCTCTCGGCGGCCGGATACGCGGGGATCACGCTCCTCACCCGCAGGCTCGGCCGGGACGGCGAGAGCGCCGACCCCTCGGCCACCACCGCCTGGGCGTTCGCCGTGGCCTCGGTCCTGCTGCTGCCGCTCGCCGGGGCGGAGGGCATGGTGGCGCACACCGTCGAGCCGGTGCGGGTGGCCGTACTGCTCGTGTACGTGGCGGCGGTGCCCACGGCGCTGGCGTACGCGCTCTACTTCGCGGGCGCGGCCGTCGTCCGCTCCGCCACCGTCTCCGTGATCATGCTCCTGGAGCCGGTCAGTGCGGCGCTGCTCGCGGTGGCGGTCCTCGGCGAACGGCTGACCGCCGCCACCGTCCTGGGCACCTCGCTGCTGCTGGTCGCGGTGGTGGGGCTCGCCGGGGCCGAGGCGCGGCTCGCCGCGCGGGCCCGCCGGGAACCGGTCGCGGCCTGACCCCTCGGAGCCTCGCGGAAGCCCCCGAACCGCGTCAGAGCGCGGCGAGATAGTCGGGCAGCGCCACGGACGGGTCGAGGTCGTCGGCCGGCACCGGCGTCCGATGGCCGCGGACCAGCGGGATCACCCCGCTCCAGTGCGGCAGGCCGCTGTCCTCGGGATCGTCGTTGGGGCCGCCGGTGCGGAGCTTCGCCGACACCTCGTCGAGGTCCAGGCGGATCACCGCGGTCGCGGCGAGCTCCTTGGCGTTGGCCTGCCGCGCGTCGTAGGAGCGGCCGGGCACCACCTGGTCGACCAGCGCGTCCAGGGCGGTCCGCCGCTCCTCGGCGTCGGTGACCTCGTACGCGAGGCCGTGCACCACGACCGAGCGGTAGTTGAGGGAGTGGTGGAAGGCCGAGCGGGCCAGCACCAGGCCGTCGACGTGGGTGACGGTGAGGCAGACCGGGAGCCCCGGATCGGCCTGGCCGGTCATGCGCAGCGGGCGCGAACCCGTCGAGCCGTGCACGTACAGCCGCTCACCGATCCGGCCGTAGAGCGTCGGCAGGACGACCGGAGCGCCGTCGCGGACGAAACCGAGGTGGCAGATGTAGCCCTCGTCGAGTATCGCGTGCACCAGCTCGCGGTCGTACGACGCCCGCTCGCGCGAGCGGGTCGGCACGGTGCGCCCGGTGGGCTCGTAGGAAGGGGTGTCGGGCATGTGCGTTCTCCGTTGCACTAGTGCATAATGGTGTTTGTGCTAGGAGAATATCGGATCTCGGGTCGGCGCGCCTCGGACATCGCCGCCGACGTGGAGCGCGCGGTGGGCACCGGACAGCTCGCGCCGGGCCAACCGCTGCCGCCGCTCAGGGAGTTGGCGGGCGAGCTGGGGGTCAACCCCAATACGGTCGCGGCGGCCTACCGGCTGCTGCGCGACCGGGGCGTCATCGAAACGGGCGGCCGCCGCGGCAGCCGGGTGCGTCCGCGCCCCGCCAGCACCGCGCGCGACGCCCGGCGCATCGATGTGCCCGCCGGGGTGCGCGACGTCTCCGACGGCAACCCCGACCCCGCCCTGCTGCCGCCGCTCGGCGACGCGCTCGCCGCCGCCGCCCGCGACCACGCCGAACGGCCCACCCTCTACGGGCAGGACCCGGTCGACCCCGACCTCGCGCGGCTCGCCCGCGCGGCCCTGGACGCCGACGGGGTGCCGTCCGGACCGGTCGGCGTCCTCTCCGGCTCGCTCGACGCGATCGAGCGGGTGCTCGCCGCGCATCTGCGGCCCGGCGACGCCGTCGCCATCGAGGACCCGGGCTGGGGCGCGCTGCTCGACCTCGTCCCGGCGCTCGGACTGCGGCCGGTGCCGGTGGCGCTCGACGACGAGGGGCCGCTGCCCGAGGCCGTCGAGAGCGCGCTCGCGGCCGGCGCGCGGGCGCTGGTCGTCACCTGCCGCGCCCAGAACCCGACCGGGGCGGCCGTCGGCGCGGACCGCGCGCGGGCGCTGCGCGCGGTGCTGTCCGCCCATCCATCGGTCCTGCTGATCGAGGACGACCACGGCCACGGCATGGTCGACGTGCCGCTCGCGCCGCTGTCCCCGGTGGTCCCGCACTGGGCGTTCGTCCGGTCGGTGGCCAAGGCGTACGGGCCGGATCTGCGGCTCGCGGTGCTCACCGGGGACGCGGTGACCCTGGACCGGGTCCGGGGCCGCCAGCGGCTGGGGCCCGGGTGGGTGAGCCGGCTGCTCCAGCGGACCGTCGTCCACCTGTGGACCTCGGACGTCCTCGACCCGGCCGCCGTGGCCCGTTCCTACGGCGAGCGCCGCGACACCCTGGTGCGGGCGCTGCGCTCGCGGGGTGTCGCGGCGCACGGCCGCAGCGGGTTCAGTGTCTGGGTGCCGGTCCCGGACGAGACGGCCGCGGTGGCCCGGCTGCTGCACGCGGGATGGGCGGTGGCGCCCGGCGCCCGCTTCCGGCTCGCGGCCGCGCCCGGTATCCGGCTCACCGTCTCACGGCTCACCCCGGCCGACATCGGGGCCGCGGCCGACGCGGTGGCGGCGGCGACGGGGTCGCCCTTGGGGCGGCGGTACGACTAGCGGCGCCAGGGACGTACCGGCTTCCGCGCCCCCGCGGGTCCGCCCTGCCGTGCCGCCTTCGGGGCGCGGGTCTGGGTCAGGGCCGCCCCCGCCAGCACGATCGCCGCGCCCACCGGTGTGTTCCAGCTGAGGCTCTCGCCGAGCACCAGGACCCCGGCGGCGGTGGCGATGACCGGGATGAAGTACGTGACCATCTGGGCGGTCGTCGGGCCCACCTCGTTGACCAGGCCGTACTGGACGAGCACCGCGAAGCCGGTGCCCAGGGCGCCGAGCGCGGCGACGGCGAGCAGCGGGACGGGGTGGAAGGCGGTCGGGAACCCCGCGAACAGCGGGGTGACCAGCGTCAGTTGCAGGGTGGCGACGCCCAGCTGGGAGCCGATCAGCGAGAGGTTGGAGTGGCCGCCGCCGGCCAGGGTGCGGCGGACGTAGATCCAGCCGACCGGGTAGCAGAGCGAGGCGAGCAGGGCCATCAGGGTGCCCCGCAGATCCAGGCCGTGGAAGCCCTGCCAGGCACCCAGGACCGTGAGCACCCCGAGGAAGCCGAGGCCCAGGCCCGCCACCCGGCGCCGGGTCGGCCGGTCCTCGGAGAGCGCCACCAGCGAGAGCGCCATGCCCCACAGCGGGGAGGTCGCGTTGCAGATCCCGGCCAGCGTCGAGGGGATGGTCAGCTCCGCGTAGGCGAAGAGGGAGAACGGCAGGGCGTTCAGGAGCAGCGCGGCCACCGCGAGGCGCAGCCACGTGCGGGCGCCGCGCGGCAGCCGCTCCCGCTTGACCGCCATCGCGACGGCGAGCACGGCCGTACCGAAGAAGAGCCGCCCGAAGGTGACCTGGAAGGGGGCGTAGCCGTCGGTGCCCACCTTGATCAGGAGAAAGCTGAACCCCCAGACCAGGGAGAGCACCGCGAACCGGACACGCCAGTCCAGGGCCGGGCGGCGGAGGGTGGGGGAGGAGGGGGCCGAGAGGGACCGGGGTGGGGTGGCGGTGGTCATGGCGGTAAGACTGGCCTGTTCAACCTCGTAGCACAAGCGAGAAAAGATGGAGGGGATCGGTTAGCATTCCTTATATGTTGAACCTGGAGCGCCTGCGGACCCTCGACGCCCTGGCCCGCCACGGCTCGGTGGGCGGCGCCGCCGACAATCTGCACGTGACGACCTCGGCCGTCTCCCAGCAGCTCGCGAAGCTGGAGCGGGAGGCGGGACAGCCGCTGCTCGCCAAGAACGGGCGGGGTGTACGCCTCACCGACGCGGGCCGGCTCCTCGCCGAGCACGCCGCGCGGATCCTCTCCCAGGTCCAGGTCGCCCAGGCCGATCTGGAGGCCCAGCGCGGCCGCGTCGTGGGCGAGCTGCGGATCGCGGGCTTCGCCACCGCCGCACGCGGGCTGTTCCCGGCGGCGCTCACCGCGCTGCGCGCCGACCACCCCCAACTCCGGGTCCGCTCGGACGAGCTGGAGGCCGAGGACTCGGTGCGGGGCGTGCAGCTCGGCGACCTCGATCTCGCGGTCGTCCTCGACTGGTACAACAAGCCGCTCCCGCTGCCCGACGGGCTGGCGAAGCGGTCGGTCCTCGACGACCTGGCGGATGTGGCGATGCCGATGGGGCACCCGCTCGCGGGGCGCGAGAGCGTGGACCTGGAGGAGTTCGCCTCGGACGAGTGGATCACCTGGCCCGAGGGCGAGTTCTGCCACGAGTGGCTGATGTTCACCCTGCGGGGCAAGGGGGTCGAGCCGCGCATCGGGCACGTGGCCCGCGAGCACGCCACCCAGCTCGCCCTCGTCGAGGCCGGGCTCGGCGTCAGCGTCGCGCCCCGGCTCGGGCGGGAGCCGGTGCCCGACGGGGTGCGGGTGGTGCCGGTGCGGGACGCGATGCGCCGGCACGTGTACGCGGTGTGGCGCGCGGACGCCGACCGCCGACCCTCCATCCGCGCGGCCGTGGAGGCGCTGGCGGCGGCGGGGCGGGGTGTGATGGGGGAGTGACGGGTTGAGGCGGGAGCGGGCGGGGTCGTCCGGGGCGCGGCCGGGAGCCTCGCTTGCCCATGGGCCTCACGCGCCGGGCCCCACGCGCCGAGGGGCTTCGCGCGCCCGGCCTCACGAGCCGAGGGGTCTCGCGTGTCCGGCCTTACGAAGTGCCGGGCCCCACGC